>NZ_CP110973.1:2050000-2060000 GCF_026248825.1 Larkinella insperata
AGTTACCGTCACTGGCCAGGTTAACCCTTTTGAGGGGGGGAGCCGAAGCGAAAGCGAGTCTGAATAGGGCGACGCAGTCAGTGGGGGTAGACGCGAAACCGGGTGATCTACCCGTGGCCAGGTTGAAGTGGCAGTAACATGTCATGGAGGACCGCACCAGTAAACGTTGAAAAGTTTTTGGATGAGCTGCGGGTAGGGGTGAAAGGCCAATCAAACTCGGAAATAGCTCGTACTCTCCGAAATGTTTTTAGGAACAGCCTTGCATGTCAATTTCTCAGGAGGTAGAGCTACCGATAGGACTAGGGGGAGTCACATCCTACCAACTTCTGACGAACTCCGAATGCCTGAGAAGTGATGCGGGAGTGAGGGGTCGGGTGCTAAGGTCCGACTCCGAGAGGGGAACAACCCAGACCACCGGCTAAAGTCCCCAAGTGGTTGCTCAGTTGAACAAAGGAGGTCCGGTTGCCGAGACAGCCAGGAGGTTAGCTTGGAAGCAGCTATTCCTTTAAAGAGTGCGTAACAGCTCACTGGTCGAGCGAGGCGGGCATCGATAATAAACGGGCATCAAGCAACCCACTGAAGCCGTGGACACAAGCTTTGGCTTGTTGTGGTAGGAGAGCATTCTAAGGGGGGTGAAGGTGAAGCGCGAGCTTTGCTGGACTGCTTAGAAAAGCAAATGTAGGCATAAGTAACGACAATGCGGGTGAGAACCCCGCACACCGAAAGACTAAGGATTCCACCGCGATGGCAATCAACGGTGGGTGAGTCGGCTCCTAAGGGGAAGGCGAAGGCCGCACCTGAGGGTAAACGGGTTAATATTCCCGTACTGGCTGTATGAGAGAAGCGGGGACGGAGTACTGAACGGATCGCGCCCTGCGGGAATAGGGCGTTGAAGGCTATAAGCTAGTGGTTCCATTGGCAAATCCGTGGAACTAGGTGGAGGCCGATAGTACCTTGGCACCTTCGGGTGCCGGGGATAGTGTCCGGGAAGGGCTTCCAAGAAAAGCCGCTATCGCTAATCACACAGCTAACCGTACCGCAAACCGACACAGGTAGTTGAGATGAATAATCTAAGGTGCTCGAGTGAGTCATGGCTAAGGAACTCGGCCAATTTACCCTGTAACTTCGGGAGAAGGGGGGCCTACCCAGCGATGGGAGGCTGCAGAGAAAAGGCCCAGGCGACTGTTTACCAAAAACACAGGACTCTGCGAAATCGAGAGATTCAGTATAGGGTCTGACACCTGCCCGGTGCTGGAAGGTTAAGGGGGGGCGTTAGTCGCAAGGCGAAGCGCTGAACTGAAGCCCCAGTAAACGGCGGCCGTAACTATAACGGTCCTAAGGTAGCGAAATTCCTTGTCGGGTAAGTTCCGACCTGCACGAATGGTGTAACGATCTGGGCACTGTCTCAGCCATGAGCTCGGTGAAATTGTAGTTCCGGTGAAGATGCCGGATACCCGCCACGGGACGGAAAGACCCCGTGCACCTTTACTACAGCTTATCATGGACGCTGGCACAAGCATGTGTAGGATAGGTGGGAGGCTATGAGCCGGTGTCGCTAGGCATCGGGGAGCCAACGTTGAAATACCACCCTTGCGTGTGTTGGCGTCTAACCTGACAAAGTCAGGGACCGTGGTTGGCGGGTAGTTTGACTGGGGTGGTCGCCTCCGAAAGGGTAACGGAGGCTTCCAAAGGTTCGCTCAGGCCGGTTGGTAACCGGCTGTGGAGTGCAATAGCAGAAGCGAGCTTGACAGTGAGGCAGACAAGCCGAGCTGGTGCGAAAGCAGGGTATAGTGATCCGGTGGTTCCGCATGGGTGGGCCATCGCTCAAAGGATAAAAGGTACGCCGGGGATAACAGGCTGATCTCCCCCAAGAGCTCACATCGACGGGGAGGTTTGGCACCTCGATGTCGGCTCGTCACATCCTGGGGCTGGAGAAGGTCCCAAGGGTTCGGCTGTTCGCCGATTAAAGTGGCACGCGAGCTGGGTTCAGAACGTCGTGAGACAGTTCGGTCCCTATCTGTGGTGGGCGTTAGAAGATTGACGGGGGCTGCCCTTAGTACGAGAGGACCGGGGTGGACTCACCGCTGGTGAACCGGTTATTGTGCCCACGGTACGGCCGGGTAGCTACGTGGGGTTTGGATAAGCGCTGAAAGCATCTAAGTGCGAAGCCGGCCCGGAGATGAGTCTTCTATTGAAGGACGTTAGAGACGATGACGTTGATAGGCGGCAGGTGCAGGACGGGAGACCGTTACAGCCGAGCCGTACTAATGACCTGAGGGCCGAAGCGTTGACATTGTTGGTGGGAGTCTGGTGATTGTGAATCTCTTTCTTCTTAAAGAAGCTTAAAAAAGAACCATCCACGGTAGGTGTGTCCGTTGAGGCACAGCACCGCACGAGCTGGGATGGTGGCAAGGGTGCGGGGGAACACCTCTTCCCATACCGAACAGAGCCGTTAAGCCCCGTTACGCCGATGGTACTGGAGTCACTTCCGGGAGAGTAGGTTGCCGCCACCACAGATTATCCGTCCCCATTTCAGCAATGAGATGGGGACAAATTTTTTCTTTTTGATTGCAAGTTTCTATATTTGCGCCATAATCGGGGTGTAGCGCAGCCCGGTAGCGCGCTACGTTCGGGACGTAGAGGTCGTGGGTTCGAATCCCGCCACCCCGACATAATTCTTAACTTGGTTACAAACATGATTTTTGAAGTTATTTCTTCTAATCTTTGGTGGTGGCGTTCTTCTTCAAACGGAGTTGAACAGACCGCGTATGCTTTGTAGCCTTATCCAACTGGTTTTCAAAAGCCCACTGTTCAACACAGTGGGCTTTTTTTGTTTCTAACCAATTCACCTTTATGGACACTCAAGTTCAAGAACAGCAATCACCTTTCAAAGTCGCTAGCTCGTATCGCAAAATGCTTGCTGACACGTTGACACCCGTGAGTATTTATTTACGATTACGGGATAAGTTTGTGAACAGCATTCTATTGGAAAGCTCAGACTATCACGGGAATGACAATAGTTATTCGTATATCTGTTTTGATCCTGTAGCTAAATTTGAGTTTGATGGAAAAACCATCACCACTAATTATCCGAATGGTTTGTCCAACACTACCACGGTTACGGCTAAAGGGGATTTGCTTTCTGCTATTGAAGAGTTTAGAGCGTGCTTTCATTACCAGAAGCACGCTTTTCCATTTATAACCAACGGACTTTTCGGTCATATTGGTTATAACGCTGTACAGTTTTTTGAGGACATCACATTAAAAGCAACTTCTTCGGAAAACGATGTGCCATTGGTAGTTTATCAGGTCTTTCGGTATGTCATTGCTATTAATCACTTCAAAGACGAGCTGTATCTTTTTGAGCATACTTACCTGCAAGAGGGCCAGGAAGCCGGTGCGGATAACCTCGATTACATCGAAACGCTAATCAAAAGTCGTAATTTCCCTTCTTACAGCTTTCAAACAACCCAGCCGGAACAATCCAACTTTACAGATCAGGAATTTCTGGAAGTTATTCAGAAAGGAATCGATCACTGCCACCGCGGTGACGTATTTCAAATTGTGCTTTCCCGCAAATTTTCTACGGCCTTTCGGGGCGACGAGTTTAATGTTTACCGGGCCCTTCGATCCTTAAACCCCTCTCCTTATCTGTTTTATTTCGATTATGGCAGCTATAAACTGTTTGGTTCGTCCCCCGAGTCCCAAATTGTAGTTAAAGGTCGGAACGCCATTATCTATCCCATTGCGGGTACGTTTCGGCGGACGGGTGATGACATCGCCGATGCCGAGTTGGCTCAGAAACTACACGATGATCCGAAGGAGACGGCCGAACACGTTATGCTGGTAGACCTCGCTCGCAACGATTTGAGCCGCAATTGTGAAACCGTTAAGGTGGAAACTTTCAAAGAAGTGCAGTTCTATTCGCACGTCATTCACCTCGTATCGAAAGTGGTTGGGGAAATGAACGAGAATGCAAAACCGTTGCGAATTGTGGGGGAAACGTTTCCGGCGGGTACCCTGTCTGGTGCGCCCAAGCACATGGCTATGCAACTGATTGACCGATACGAACAGACGAGTCGTGGGTTTTACGCTGGTTGCATTGGCTTCATGGATTTCAAAGGAGATTTCAACCAGGCCATTATGATTCGGACTTTCCTGAGTCGCAACAACGTATTGCACTACCAGGCGGGTGCCGGTGTGGTAGCCAAATCAGATCCGGAAAGTGAGCTTCAGGAAGTACATAATAAATTGATGGCGCTTCGGACGGCCATGAAACAGGCCGAAACAATCTAAAAGAACCGTTTTATGAACGTGCTGGTCATTGATAATTACGATTCGTTTACATACAACCTCGTCTACATCCTCCGCGAGCTCGGCCATACCGTTGATGTCCGTCGCAATGATAAAATAACGCTGGAGGAAGTAGAGGCTTATGACAAAATCCTGTTGTCGCCGGGGCCGGGAATACCGTCAGAAGCTGGTTTGATGCAGGAGATCATCCGGACCTATGCCCCGACGAAAAGCATCTTAGGAATTTGTCTTGGTCACCAGGGAATTAGCGAAGTCTTTGGAGCGACCCTAGAAAATATGTCCGACGTTTATCACGGTGTTGCTCATCGTACTTTTATAAAAAACACCTCGGAGCAGTTATTTAAGGGGCTACCGGCAGAGTTAATGGTTGGACGGTATCATTCCTGGACGGTTGTTCCCAACACCGTACCCGCCGAACTAGTGGTTACAGCGGTTGATGAAGAAGGTCGGATCATGGGAATTGCGCACAAAGAATACGACGTGCGGGGTGTTCAGTTCCATCCGGAGTCGGTACTGACGGAGCATGGGAAAGAAATGCTGCAAAACTGGTTGGAATCGTGAAGCTGGATTCAGTAATTCCCTGGGGTCGCACACGGGATGAATACCGTCGGATGTTCAATTTAACGGAATCTGACGAGCAAAAACGTATTCTTGGCGTTGGCGATGGACCTGCCAGTTTTAACGCAGAGATGCAGCAGCTTGGGCATTCCGTAGTGTCAATTGATCCAATTTATAGATTCTCGGCGGGCGAAATAGCAACTCGAATTGAGCAAACGTACGATACGGTAATCAGTCAGTTGAAAGCAAATGCTGAACACTATAACTGGACTGATTTTCGGGATGCCGATGAGGTAGGAATTCAACGAATGGAAGCAATGCGGCAATTCCTGGCAGATTACGAAAGTGGCAAGCAGAACGGCCGGTACCAAACGGAGTCGCTCCCGGAAACCTCTTTTTCCGACCAGTCGTTTGATCTGGCGCTTTGTTCTCATTTGCTGTTTCTGTATTCAGCCCATTTGTCCGAAGACTTCCATCTTCAGGCGGTCAGGGAGCTTTTGCGCCTGGCGGCTGAAGTGCGGATTTTTCCGGTGATTGATCTAACCAACCAGCCCTCTGCTTTTGTAGATACCGTTTTGGCCGAATGCCGACAGAATGGTCATCAGGCCGAGTTGATCAAAGTAGCCTATCATTTTCAGAAAAACGGTGACCAAATGCTTTGCATCAGGCGATAAACCACAGACTGTATCATCACTATGAAAGACATACTAAACCACTTATTCGAATACAAAACGCTGACGAAAGAAGAAGCGCAGCGCGTCCTGATCGGCATCAGTACAGGGCAGTACAACACCTCGCAAATCGCGGCATTTCTGACAGTTTACATGATGCGTAGCATTACCGTTGAAGAACTGGAAGGCTTTCGGGATGCCATGCTCGAGCTTTGTCTGCCCGTGGATCTGTCGGAATACGATGTGATGGATTTATGCGGAACCGGTGGCGACGGGAAGGATACCTTTAACATTTCTACCCTGGCGGCTTTTGTTGTTGCCGGGGCCGGTCAGCGCATCACCAAGCACGGCAATCACGGTGTGTCGTCCATGTGCGGATCTTCGACGGTGATGGAGTACCTCGGCTACCGATTTACCAACGATTACGATGTTTTACGAAGAAAAGTCGAGAATGCCGGTATCTGTTTCCTGCATGCTCCCCTCTTCCATCCGGCCATGAAAAACGTCGGACCCATTCGGAAAGAGCTGGGTGTAAAAACATTCTTCAATGTCCTGGGACCAATGGTCAACCCGGCTTTCCCGAAAAAACAACTCGTTGGCGTGTTTAGTCTTGAATTAGCCAGATTATATGCGTATCTTTATCAGCAAACCCCCAAGCGGTTTATGATCTTACACGCTCTGGATGGCTATGATGAAGTGTCGCTGACCGGCGCCTTCAAGACGATCTCCGCACACGCTGAGCAAGTACTGACTCCGCACCAAATCGGTTTGCCCCAACTTTCACCCGAACAACTGGCCGGAGGCAAGTCGGTGGAAGACTCCGCCCGAATTTTCATGAATGTCCTGAAAAATGAAGCAACACCCGCCCAAACGGATGCGGTGATCGCCAATGCGGCTTTGGCGTTGGTGGCTGCTGAGCGGGCTGCAACCGTTGAGGAAGGCATTCTGCAGGCGAGGGAGTCATTGGAAAGCGGCCGAGCATTGAAGAGTCTTGAAAGACTGCTGGCCGACTGAGGAGATTTGAACAATTGGGTTGAACAACGAGTAAGGTAGTATACCACCGGAATAACGAGGAATAAAAATAGAATGGACGTACTTGAACGGATTATTGAGCGTAAGCAAACCGAAGTAACATATCAAAAAACCGTCGTCTCGCAACGGGAACTTGAACAACAGCCGCTGTTCAGTCGGCAGCCGTTGTCTGCTCGCAAAGCCATTCTCCAGCCCGGATCTTCGGGTATTATTTCCGAGTTTAAGCGCAAGTCTCCCTCAAAAGGCATTATCAACGATCAGGTCTCGGTGGCAGAAACCACGGCAGGCTACGTCCGGGCCGGTGCAGCCTGTTTGTCGGTTTTAACGGATGAACCCTTTTTCGGCGGTACATCCAACGACTTGATGCAGGCCCGCCAGGCTAACCCCTCGACGCCAATTATCCGGAAAGATTTTATCATTGACCCGTATCAAATCATCGAAGCTAAAGCAATTGGGGCTGATTTTGTGCTGCTCATTGCATCTTGCCTGACACCTCAGCAGGTTGTCGACTATAGCCAGTTGGCGCACGAATTGGGGCTGGAAGTTTTGCTCGAAGTACACGATGAGGACGAACTGGCCAACCACCTGACCGATACCGTTGATCTGGTGGGCGTTAACAACCGCAACCTGAAAACGTTTGTGACGGATGTTCAAACGTCCGTGCGGCTTTCGGCGCTGATTCCGGATTCATTCGTTAAAGTTTCGGAAAGCGGTTTGCAAAAAGCCGAATCCATCGTGGCGCTTCGGCAGGCTGGGTACCAAAGCTTTTTGATCGGAGAAACGTTTATGAAAACCGCCGATCCGGCTGGCGCTTTGCAGCAGCTGATCGATGAAGTAAACCAGTTGCATCCATTACCTCAAAAACAATACATCGTATGAAAGTAAAAGTCTGTGGAATGCGGGATTCCGATAACATTCGTGAATTGCTCGCCCTGACACCCGATTTTATGGGGTTTATTTTTTACGACAAATCTCTTCGATTTGTTGGAGATGAATTGGAGGCCGACTTGCTCAAGTCGTTTCCGCGCAGCACAAAAAAGGTAGGGGTGTTCGTTAACGCCAGCCCGGACTACATTCTGCGTACTGTAAAGAAGTACGATCTGCAATACGTTCAGCTGCACGGTAACGAGACGCCGGACTTCTGCCGAAACCTGCGAAACCGGGGTGTTAGCATTATTAAGGCATTTGCCGTTGATGAATCATTCAACTTCAGCATGATCAACAACTACAAACCGTCCTGCGATTTCTTCCTGTTCGATGCGAAAGGAGAACAAGCCGGCGGTAACGGTATTGCGTTTGACTGGGGTCTGATGAGCCGCTACGACAACGAAAAGCCGTTCTTCATCAGTGGAGGAATCGACGCAAGTACCCTCAATTCATTGGAAAAGCTGAAGCAGCTGAAGCTCTACGGAGTTGACATCAACAGCAAAGTAGAATTAAGCCCCGGATTGAAAGATGCGGTTTCCGTGAAAGCTGTCATTACTGGCTTGAAACCCGTCGAAGAAGAGGAAACCGTCATTTAACCGGAACTAAATGAAATAACTATACTTTCCGAGACAGTCAAAAACTGTCTCCCGGGCTTTTCTGCCTTTAATAAATCCGTAGTAACACGTAAAACGGCAGGTGTTGAGACCAAAAGTTGGTTGGATGCGATTAGATGTTACTGCATACTTGTTTTTGAGTACAATGGAAACTACAGAAGTAAAATCAGCTTACCAGGTCGACGACCGCGGCTATTACGGAACATTTGGTGGAGCGTATATTCCGGAAATGTTGTATCCCAACGTGGAGGAACTGCGTCAGAATTACCTCTCCATTATTGCCGATCCCTCTTTTCAGCGTGAGTTTCGGGAACTACTGACAGATTATGTCGGGCGTCCAACACCCCTTTTTCACGCTCGCCGTCTGTCAGAAACTTATAACACAACCGTGTACCTAAAGCGGGAGGATCTCTGTCATACGGGTGCCCACAAAGTCAACAATACCATTGGGCAAATATTGGTAGCCAAGCGGCTGGGTAAAAAGCGGATTGTTGCCGAAACCGGCGCAGGCCAGCACGGTGTCGCTACCGCAACCGTATGTGCGCTCATGGGGTTGGAGTGTATTGTGTACATGGGCAGCATTGACATGGAGCGCCAGAAGCCCAATGTTGATCGGATGCGGATGCTCGGCGCCAGTGTGGTTCCGGCCACCAGCGGTAGTCAGACGCTCAAAGATGCCACCAACGAGGCCATGCGGCACTGGATCAACAATCCGGTCGATACGCACTATGTCATTGGTTCGGTGGTAGGGCCGCACCCGTACCCCGATATGGTGGCTCGTTTTCAATCCGTTATATCGGAAGAGGTTCGTAAACAATTACACGAAAAAACGGGTCAATCCAATCCTAACTATGTCATTGCCTGCGTAGGTGGAGGAAGTAACGCAGCCGGCGCATTTTATCACTACCTGGATCAACCAACCGTACAGCTCATTGCGGCCGAAGCGGCTGGTCAGGGAATAGCAACCGGTCATTCAGCCGCTACAACAGCGTTGGGAAAACCCGGTATCTTACACGGGAGCAGCACCATTTTGATGCAAACCGAAGACGGGCAGGTTGTTGAACCGTATTCGATCTCCGCCGGGTTAGACTATCCCGGCATTGGCCCCATGCACGCCCACCTGTTTGCTTCCGGACGTGGGACCTTCTACTCCATTACGGATCAGGAAGCGCTGAATGCTGCTTTTGAGCTGAGCCGTCTGGAAGGTATCATTCCAGCCCTGGAATCTTCGCACGCATTAGCTTGTATTCCTAAACTGAAAGCAGGCCCGGACGAGGTGACGGTCATCTGCCTTTCCGGTCGGGGAGACAAAGACCTAGCCGCCTACACAGCCCATCTTCCAAAGTAAGTCTGAATCCTTGAGAAACACCATCCGCCCCCGAACCGGCGGACGAAAGTTCCATTTTCTAACTACAACGGCCATGAACCGCATTACCGAGTTATTTCAGCATAAACCCAACCAAGTTTTGAACGTTTACTTTACCGCCGGTTTTCCGCAACTAAACGATACCGTGCCGATTCTGGAAACGTTACAGCAGGCCGGAGTAGATATTATTGAAATAGGAATGCCGTACTCGGATCCGGTTGCCGATGGTGAAACGATTCAACAGAGCAATCAAAAAGCCCTGAACAATGGCATGACACTGCGCATTTTATTTGACCAGTTGAAGGGAATTCGGGAAAAAGTTAAAGTGCCTATTCTACTGATGGGCTACTTAAATCCCGTGGTTCAGTTTGGCGTTGAAGAGTTCTGTCGGAAATGCGCCGAGGTTGGTGTAGATGGAATTATTGTGCCTGATTTGCCCATCGACGTCTACGAGCGAGATTACAAATCAATATTTGACCGGTATAATCTGCTGAACATATTTCTAATAACTCCCCAGA